>NZ_BAAAMR010000001.1:0-19450 GCF_039529375.1 Actinomadura napierensis | reverse complement strand
CCTCCTCCCGCCGGCGACCTGCGGGACTTCCTGCGGCAGCGCCTCCCCGACCACCTGATCCCGTCGGTGTTCGTGGAGCTGGCCGCCCTGCCGATCTCCTCGAACGGCAAGCTCGACCGGGCCGCGCTGCCCGCGCCGGGACCGGAACGTCCCCGGCCGGACGGGCGCTTCACCGCGCCGCGGACGCCGACCGAGCAGATCCTGGCCGAGATCTGGGCCGAGGTGCTGGGGCTGGAGGCGGTCGGCGTCGACGACAACTTCTTCGAGCTCGGCGGCGACTCCATCATGAGCATCCAGGCCGTCGCCCAGGCCCGGCGGGCCGGGGTGCAGATCACCGCCGCCCAGCTCTTCGAGCGTCAGACCGTCGCCGGGCTCGCCGTCCTGGCCGCCGAACGGGCCCCGATCGAGGCCGAACAGGGGCCGGTCGTCGGAGCGGTGCCGCTCACCCCGATCCAGTGGTCGTTCCTCGAACGCGGGTTCCCCGAGCCGCACCACTACAACCAGTCGGTGCTGCTGGAGGTCACCGGCGGCGGACGGCTCGGCCCCGCCGCGTTGCGGGCCGCCTTCGGCGCCGTCCTGGACCACCACGACGCGCTGCGGCTTCGCCTCACCGGCACCACCCTGCGCTGCGCCGCGCCGGAGCCCGCCGACGTGGTGTCGGTCGTCGCCCTGGCGGGCGAGGACGCGGACGCGGCGGCCGAGGCCGCGGCGCTGCGCGCGCAGACCGGCCTCGATCTGGAGAGCGGGCCGCTGCTGCGCGCCGTGCTTTTCGACCACGACGACGGCCGCCAGTCCCTGCTCATCGTGATCCACCACCTCGCGGTGGACGGCGTCTCGTGGCGGATCCTGCTGGAGGACCTCGAATCGGCCTACGCGCAGGCCGAGCGCGGGTCGGCGATCCGGCTGACGGCCAAGACCACCTCGTTCCGCCGCTGGTCGCAGCGGCTCACCGAGCTGGCCGCCTCCGACGAGCTCGCCGCCGAGGCCGGGCACTGGCGGGCGGCGGAGACCCCGGCCGCCCGGCTGCCGCTCGACCACCCCGGCGGGGACAACGGCATGGCCTCCGCCCGCACGGTCGCGGGCGGCCTGACCGCGAGCCGGACCGCGCGGCTCCTGCGCGACGCCCCGGCCGCCTACCGCACCCGCACCGACGACCTGCTGCTGACGGCGCTGGCGCTCGCCCTCGCCGAGTGGACCGGCGAACGGTCCGTCGCCGTCGAGCTCGAAGGCCACGGCCGGGAGGACGTGGGACCCGGCTTCGACGTCTCCCGCACGGTCGGCTGGTTCACCACCCTCTACCCGGTCGTCTTCACCCTCGGCGCCGAAGACGCGGCCGATCCCGGCGCCGCGCTGATGCGGATCAAGGAACAGCTGAGACAGGTGCCGCGCCGCGGCCTCGGCTACGGCCTCCTCCGGCACCTCGCCGGCGGCGACCTCGCCCGGGAGCCGGCGGAGCGGCCGCGCCCCGAGGTCGGCTTCAACTACCTCGGCCAGGTCGACCGCTCACCCGGCGAAGGCGGCAGGCTGCGCTGGAACGGCGCCACGCTCGGCCCGGACCGTGCCGCCTCCGGTCCCCGCGCGCACGTGCTGGAGCTCGACGGCCGGGTGACGGGCGGGCGGCTGGAGCTGACCTGGACCTACTCGGGCGCCCTGCACGAACCCGCCACGATCGGGCGGCTCGCGCGGCGCTACGACGAACTCCTCGGCCTGCTGGTCGAGCACTGCTGCGCCCCCGGCGCCGGCGGCTACACCCCGTCCGACTTCCCGCTCGCCGGTCTCGACCAGGCGGCGCTCGACCTCATCCAGCAGCAGCTCGAGCCGCCCGCGGGCGGCCTCGCCGACGTCCCGGAAAGATCATGACCACGTTCCGGCAGGACGACGCGCCAGCGCGTGCCATCGAGGACCTCTACCCCCTGACCGCCCTCCAGCAGGGCCTGCTCTTTCACAGCGAGCTGGCGCCCGGCTCGGGCATGTACTGGGTCCAGCACGGGCTGCTGATCGAGGGCGACCTGGACCGCGGCGCCTTCCGGCGGGCCTGGGAGCTGGCGGTCGCCGCGCACACCGTGCTGCGCAGCACGGTCGTGTCGCCCGGCTCGGCGACGCCGCTGACCCTGGTGTCGCCGCCGGAGTCGGTGCCGCTGCCGCTGGAGGAGCTCGACTGGCGCGACCGGTCCGACGAGGAGCAGGACGCGGCGCTCGACGACCTCATGGACCGCGACCGCGCGCGGGGGGCCGACCTCGGCCGCCGCAGCCTGGTCCGGATCATGCTGGTCCGGCTCGCCGACGACCGCCACCAGCTGATCTGGAGCCACCACCACCTGCTGCTGGACGGGTGGAGCGTGTCGATCGTGCTCGGCGACGTGCTGAAGGCCTACCGCGACCTGCGCGCGGGCCGGCCGCCGCTGCTGCCCCGGCGCCGTCCGTTCCGCGACTACGTGGCCTGGCTGTCGGGCCGGGACCAGGGCGCGGCGGAGGCTTTCTGGCGCGAACGGCTGCGGGACGTCACCGCCGCCACGTCGCTCGGCGTCGAGCGCAACACCGGCGACCGGGGCCAGGCCACCGTCTCCCGCGAGCTCACCGAGGCGGCGACCGCGGCGCTGGCGGAGACCGCACGCGCGCACCGGCTCACCCTGAACACCGTCGCGCAGGGCGCCTGGGCCCGGCTGCTGTCGGCCTACAGCGGCGACGCCGACGTGGTGTACGGGGTGACCACCTCGGGGCGGACCGAGGAGCTCGACGGCGTCGAGTCGATGGTCGGGCTCCTGATCAACACCATGCCCTGCCGTACCGCCGTGGCCGGCGACGCGCCGGTCGCCGAGTGGCTCGCCCGCCTGCAGGCCGACCAGTCCGAGGCCCGGCGGCACGAGCACATGCCGCTCGTGCGCATCCAGTCGTGGAGCGGCGTTCCCGCCGGGCGCCCCCTCTTCACCAGCCTGTTCGTCTTCGAGAACCAGCCCGCCGAGGGGTTCGGCGGTGAGGCGGACGGGGACGGGCCGCGGATCACCGACAACCGGTCCCGGGAGCGGGCGGACTACCCGCTCACGCTCGTCGTGGCGCCCGGCCCGCGCCTGAGGATCAGCCTCACCTACGACCGGTCGGTCTTCGACCCCGCGACCGCCGAACGGCTGGTGGCCCATTTCGCCGGAACGCTCGACGCCTTCACCGCCGATCCCACCGGACCGCTGCCGCTTCTGGCCCCGAGGCCGGGCGACGTCGCGGCGTGGAACGCCACCGACGCCCCCGTTCCGCGGGTGGGCGGCGCGCACGAGCTGGTCGCCGGCCCCGGGGAGGCGACGGCGGTCGTCTGCGGCGAGGCGAGCCTCTCGTACGCCGAGCTGGAGGAACGCGCCAACCGGCTCGCCCATCACCTGCGCGGCCTCGGCGTCGGCCCCGAGACGGTCGTCGGGCTGTGCCTGGACCGTGGCCTCGACTTCGTGACCTCTTTGCTGGCCATCTGGAAGGCGGGCGGCGCCTACCTGCCGCTCGATCCCGCCTACCCGGCCGAGCGGCTGGCCTTCATGACCGCCGACAGCGGTGCGAAGGTCGTGATCGCCCGGGGCACCGAAGTGGACGGATGCGTCATCGTCGACCCGGACGACCCAGCGGTCGCCGGGTGTCCCGCGGACCCGCCGGATGTGCGGACCCGGCCGGGCCAGCTCGCGTACGTGATCTACACGTCGGGCTCGACCGGGCGTCCCAAGGGCGTTCAGGTCGGCCACCGCGGCCTGGTCAACCGGCTCGCCTGGATGCAGCGCCGCCGGCCGCTCGCGCCCGGCGACGGCGTCCTGCACAAGACCCCCGCGTCGTTCGACGTGTCGCTGTGGGAGCTGCTGTGGCCGCTGATGGCGGGCGGGCGCCTGGTGCTCGCCGAGCCCGGCCGCCAGGGCGACGTCCCGTACGTCATGAAGCTGATCGAGGACGAGCGGATCGCGGTCGCGCACTTCGTGCCGTCGCTGTTCCACCGCTTCGTGCTGCACGAGCCGTTCCGGGCGATGCCGAGCCTGCGGCTGGTGGTGTGCAGCGGCGAGGCGCTCTCCGGCGACGACGTCGCCCGGCTCTACGCCCGGCACGAGAACGTCGTGGTCGAGAACCTGTACGGCCCCACCGAGGCGTCCATCGAGGTCTCGTCGTGGACGTGCGAGCGCCCGGGGGACGCCGCCGCGTCGCCGCCGATCGGGACGCCGATCGCCAACTTCCGGCTGTACGTGCTGGACCGCTGGCTGAACCCGGTTCCGCCCGGCGTGCCGGGCGAGCTGTTCATCGGCGGCGTCGGCGTCGCGCGCGGATACGCGGGCCGGCCCGGCCTGACCGCCGAACGGTTCGTGGCCGACCCGTTCGCGGCCGACGGCTCCCGCCTGTACCGGACCGGCGACCGGGCCCGGTGGCGCGACGACGGCACGGTCGAATACCTGGGCCGCCTCGACCATCAGGTCAAGGTCCGCGGCTTCCGCGTCGAGCCCGGCGAGATCGAGGCCGCCCTCGTCGCCCACTCCGCCGTGGCCGCCGCCGCGGTGATCGCCCTGAACGAACGGCTGGTCGGCTACGTCGTGCCCGCCGACCCCGCGGCCGGGGCGCCGCCCTCCGCCGAACTGCGCGAACTGCTGCGCGAGGGGCTGCCCGACCACCTGATCCCGTCGGTGTTCGTCGAGCTGGCAGGCCTGCCGCTGAACGCCAACGGCAAGCTCGACCGGGCCGCCCTTCCCGCGCCCGAGGACGCCCGCCCGGACGGCCCCGGCCAGGCCTCCGGCGAGCACTCGCCCACCGAGGAGATGCTCATCGGGATCTGGGCGCAGGTCCTGGGCCTGGACCGGATCGGCGTGCACGACGACTTCTTCGAGCTGGGCGGGCATTCCCTGCTGGCCACCCAGGTGATGTCGCGGATCAGGGCGGCCTTCGGAGTGGAGGCCGCGCTGGCCGGGCTGTTCGACCACCCGACCGTGCGGGAACTGGCCGGAGTGGTCGACGCCCTCACGGCCGGAGCGGCGGGCACGCCGCCGGTGCCCCCGATCGTCGCCGTGCCCCGCGACGGGACGGCACCGGCGTCGTACGCGCAGCAACGGCTCTGGTTCCTGGACCGCCTCGAACCCGGCTCCGCCGAATACAACCTGCCCATGGTGCTGCGTCTCGGCGGGCCCCTGGACGCCGGAGCCCTGAGCGCCGCGCTCGACGCGCTGATCGAACGGCACGAGGTGCTGCGGACCCGGCTGGTCACCGTGGACGGCACGGCCGTCCAGGTGATCGATCCGCCGCGCCCCGGGGCGCTGACCGTCACCGACGCCGGCGGCATCGCGGCGGCCGAGGCCCTGGTCGCCGCCGACGCGACCGCGCCGTTCGATCTGGCCGCGGGCCCGCTGCTGCGGGCCAGGCTGATCCGGCTTGCGCCCGACGACCACGTGTTCGGCCTCTGCATGCATCACGTGGTCTCCGACGAATGGTCGGCCGGGCTGCTCCGCCATGAGCTCGCGCTGCTGTACGAGGCGTTCCGCGACGGCGAACCCTCGCCCCTGCCGCCCCTGCCGCTGCAGTACGCCGACTTCGCCGTCTGGCAGCGGGACCACCTGACCGGAGAAGTGCTCGAGGCGCGGCTGGACTACTGGCGCGACCGGCTCGCGGACGCGCCGCCGTTGGACCTGCCGACCACCCGGCCGCGCCCGCCGGTCCGCTCGTCCGCCGGTGCCGTTCACGACTTCCGCGTCCCCGAGGCCACCGCCCTGCGGCTGCGGGCGGTGAGCCGCGAGGCGGGCGCGACGATGTTCATGACCCTGCTCGCCGGATTCTCGGTCGTGCTCGGCCGGTACGCCGACCAGGACGACGTCGTGGTCGGCACCCCGATCGCGGGACGCGACCGGGCCGAGACAGAGGCGCTCATCGGCTTCTTCGTCAACACGCTGGCGCTGCGCACCGACCTCTCCGGCGACCCGGCCTTCACCGAGGTCGTGGGACGGGTCCGCCGGGAGGCCCTCGGCGCCTACGCGCACCAGGACGTGCCGTTCGAACGGCTCGTGGACGCGCTGCGGCCCGACCGGGACCGTTCCCGCCACCCGCTCTTCCAGGTCATGTTCGACTACGCGCAGGGCGGCGGCGCGCAGTGGTCGGCGGGGTTCGGCGACTTCGAGGTCACCCGGGTTCCGGTGCCGCGCGACACGGCGCTGTTCGACCTGGCGCTGGTGCTCGCCGACGACGGGGACGGCGACGGCCTGTCCGGGCGGATCGAGTACAGCACCGAACTCTTCGACGCGGCCGCGATCGAGCGGCTCGCCGGTCATCTGCGCACCCTCCTCGACCGCGTGTCGCGGGAGCCCGCGCGGCGCCTGTCCGCCCTGCCGCTGCCGGACGCCGCCGAGCGGCGCCGGACGCTGGTCGACGGGAACGCCGCCCACCGTCCGCCGCCGGACGCCGCCGGGGTGCACGAACTGATCGCCGCCGCCGCGCCGCCGGACGCCCCGGCCGTGACCTGCGGCGACCGCACGCTGAGCCACGGAGAACTGGGCGCCCGCGCGGACCGGCTCGCCCGGCGCCTCCGGGACGCGGGCATCGGCCGCGAGTCGGTCGTGGCCCTCTTCCTGCCCCGGGACGCCGACCTGGTGGTGGCGGTGCTCGCCGTCTGGAAGGCCGGCGCCGCCTACCTCGCCCTCGACCCCGACGACCCGCCCGAACGGCTCGCGTACAAGCTCTCCGACAGCGGCGCCCGGCTCGTGCTGACCGGCCGTTCGGGTGATGAGCCGCCGACCGGCGTGCCGGCGCTCGTCCTGGACGGCGAGGAGGTGGCGGCGGCCGATGACACTCCGGCCCCTCCGGTCGCCGCATGCCTGCCGGACCAGCTCGCCGCGGTCGTCTACACCTCCGGCTCGACCGGCCTCCCGAAGGGCGTCCAGGTCACGCACGGCTCGCTGACCGGGCTGTTCGCGGCCTGGTCCGGCACGCACTTCCCGGCGGGGACCGGCTACCGGTGGCTGTCGGTGGCGGGTGCCGGCTTCGACGTGTTCACCGGCGACGTGGTCCGGGCGCTCTGCTCGGGCGGCACGCTGGTGCTCGCGCCGGTCGGCCACCAGACCGACCCGGCACGGCTCGCCGGGACCCTGGCGCGCGAACGGGTGGAGGCGTTCGAGGCCGCGCCCCGCTTTGTGGACGCGCTGGTCGAGCACGTCGCCCGGACCGGCGAACGGCCTGAGTCGCTGCGGCTGCTGGTGGTGACGACCGACGCCTGGCGGCTGGCCCGCGCCCGGCGCGCCCGCGACGTCCTCGGGCCGGACGTGCGGCTGCTCACCGCGTTCGGCATCACCGAGACGACCGTCGACAGCACCTACAGCGAGCTGCCCGGCGTCGGCGCCGACGGCATCGGCGCCGACGGGCCCGCGCCGATCGGCGCGCTGCTGCCCGGCACCGCCGTCTACGTGCTCGACCGGCACCTGGCCCCGCTGCCCGTCGGCGTCCCCGGCGAGCTTTTCATCGGCGGGGGAGGGGTGGCGCGCGGCTACGGCGGGCGGCCGGAGCTGACGGCCGAACGGTTCGTGCCGGACCCGTTCGCGGCGGACGGCGGCCGGCTCTACCGCAGCGGCGACCGCGTGCGATGGCGTCCGGACGGCGAGCTGGAGTTCCTGGGCCGCACCGACCACCAGATCAGGCTGCGGGGCTTCCGGATCGAGCCGGGGGAGGTCGAGGCGGTCCTGCTCGACCACCCGGCCGTGACCGCCGCCGTGGTGATCGCCCGCGACGACAGGCTCGTCGGGTACCTCGTCGCCGCCGACCCCGCCGCCGGGCTCCCCTCGACGACCGGGCTGCGCGAGTTCGTGCGCGCCCGGCTGCCCGAGTCGATGACCCCGGCGGTCTTCGTGGAGCTCGCCGCGATCCCGCTGACCCGCCATGGCAAGGTCGACCGCGCGGCGCTCCCCGAACCCGGCGGCGACCGGCCGGTGCTGGCGGGTTCGGCGGTCGCGGCGCGCACCCCGGCGGAGGAGCTGGTCGCGGGGATCTGGGCGGAGGTGCTCGGCACCCGCACGGTGGGCGTGCACGACACGTTCTTCGAGCTCGGCGGCCACTCGCTGCTCGCCGTCCAGGTCGCGTGGCGGATAGGCGAGGCCTTCGGCGTCGAACCCGCGCTCGCCGACCTCTTCGACCATCCGACCGTCGCCGGGCTGGCCGCGGGGCTCGACCGGGCCGACGCGGCCGCCGGGGCCGCGTCCGGGGCGCCGGAGCCGGCGCCCGCTGCGCCGATCACCGCCCGGCCGTCCGCCGCCGCGCCCGCGCCGCTGTCGTACGCCCAGCAGCGCCTCTGGTTCCTGGACCGGCTCGAACCCGGCTCGATCGAGTACAACGTCCCGCTCACCCTGCGGCTGACCGGGCCTCTCGACACGGCGGCGCTGACCGCCGCGCTGGACGAGATCGTCGCGCGGCACGAGGTATTGCGGACCCGCCTGGTCACCTTCGCCGACGGCGTCGCCCGCCAGGTCGTCGGCGAGCCCGGCGGTCTCGGCCTGGCCGTCGTCGACCTGACCGCCGAGCCCGACCCGGCCGCCCGCGCAGGGGAGCTGGTCGACCGCGCGGTGACCGCGCCGTTCGACCTGGCCTCCGGGCCGCTAGTCCGCAGCATGCTCCTCGTCCTCGGCAAGGACGATCATGTGCTGAGCCTGTGCATGCACCACGTCGTCTCCGACGAGTGGTCCTCGAACGTGCTGTGGCGCGAGCTGTCGGCGCTGTACGCGGCGTTCGCGGACGGCAAACCTTCGCCGCTCCCGCCGCTCACCGTCCAGTACGCCGACTTCGCCGTCTGGCAGCGCGCGCACGTGCGCGGCGAGCTGCTCGACGGCCAGCTCGCCTTCTGGCGCGACACGCTGCGGGACGCGCCCGAGCTGGAGCTTCCGCTGGACCGGCCGCGCCCCGCCGAGCGGTCGGCGGCGGGCGCGATGGTGAACTTCGAGATTCCCGCCGCCACCGCGGCCCGGCTCCGCGCGCTCAGCGGTCAGAGCGGGGCCACGATGTTCATGACGCTGCTGTCGGCCTTCTCGATCGTGCTCGGCCGATACGCCGGGACCGACGACGTCGTGGTCGGCGCGCCCGTCGCGGGGCGCACCCGGCCCGAGACCCAGCACCTCATCGGCTTCTTCATCAACACCGTCGTGCTGCGCACCGACCTGTCCGGCGACCCCGCGTTCGCCGACGTCCTCGCGCGGGTGCGCGCGGGTGCGCTGGACGCCTTCGCCCACCAGGACGTCCCGTTCGAGCAGGTGGTGGACGCCCTGCGCCCGGACCGGGACCGGGGCCGCAACCCGCTGTTCCAGGTGCTGTTCGACGTCGAGCAGGCCGACGCCACGGCCGCCGGTCTCCCGGGCCTGGCCTCGTCCGACTTCGGCGGCCCGCGCCGCACCACCCCGTTCGACCTCAGCGTCGTGATCGTGGACGGGGACGAGCCGGCCGGCGCGCTGGAGTACGCCACCGACCTGTTCGACGAGGCGACGGCGCGGGCTCTGACCCGCCACCTCCTCGCGGTGCTCGACGCGATGGCCGCCGACCCGGGGCGCCGCCTGTCCGAGCTCGACCTGCTGGACGCGGCCGAACGGCGGCAGGAGATCGCGGCGTGGAACGCGACCGAGGCGGCGCTCGCGGACGTCGGCGGCGTCCACGAGCTGATCGACGCGCAGACCGGCCGTACCCCGGACGCGACGGCCGTCGTCTGGGACGGCCGGGACCTCACCTATGCCGAGCTGGCGGAGCGGTCGAACCGGCTGGCCCGTCATCTGCGGTCGGTGGGCGTGCGCGCCGACGACGTCGTCGGTCTGTGCGTCACTCGCGGATTCGACCTGGTGGTCGCGATGCTGGCGGTGCTCAAGGCGGGCGCGGCCTACCTCCCGCTGGAGCCGGACCACCCGGCCGAGCGCACCCGTTTCATGGTCGCCGAGTGCGGTGCCGAGGTGGTGATCGGGCACGCCGAGACGCTGGCGCGCCTGCCGGAGCTCCCGGTGCGGCGGGTCGACCTCGACGACCCCGCGATCGCTTCGGCGGACGACGGCCCGCTCGCGACGGCGACCCATCCGGACCAGCTCGCCTTCGTCATCTTCACCTCCGGATCGACCGGCCGCCCCAAGGGGGTGTCGCTGACGCACCGCGGGCTGGTGAACGTGCTCGCCTGGCGGCAGGAGGCGTTCGGCCTCGCGGCCGGGGAACGCGTGCTGCAGAAGAGCGCCATCGGCTTCGACGCCGCCACGGGGGAGATCCTCTGGCCGCTCGCGGTGGGCGCCCAGGTGGTCGTCGCCGACCCGGAACGCCGCGCCGACCTGGACTACCTCGCGGAGACCGTCGAACGGGAGGGCATCGACGTCATCGACATCGTGCCGTCGCTGTTCCGGCTGCTGGTCCGGCGGGAGGGATTCGGCGCCGGCCTGCGGCTGGTGGTGTGCGGCGGCGAGGCCCTGCCGGGCGAGGACGTCGCCCGTTTCCAGCAGGCCAACCCCCGGGCGGCGGTCCACAACGTGTACGGCCCGACCGAGGCGTCGATCGACGTGTCGTCCTGGTCGTGCCCGCGCCCGGTCGGGGTGTCGGGCGTCCTGCCGATCGGCGGGCCGGTCGGCAACACCCGGCTGTACGTGCTGGACCGCTCGCTCCGTCCGGTGCCGGCGGGCGCGGCGGGCGAGCTGTTCATCGCGGGCGCGGGACTGGCGCGCGGTTACGCGGCGCGGCCAGCCCTGACCGCGGAGCGGTTCGTGCCCGACCCGTTCGTCGGGGACGGGTCGCGGATGTACCGCAGCGGCGACCGCGTCCGGCGGCGGCGGGACGGCACGCTGGAGTTCCTCGGGCGGATGGACGCCCAGGTCAAGATCCGGGGCGTCCGGATCGAGCCCGGCGAGGTCGAGGCGGCGCTGCTCGGCCATCCGGCCGTCGCGGCGGCCGTGGTCGTGGCCCGGGACGAGCGGCTGGTCGCCTACGCCGTCCCCGCCGACCCCGAGCGCGGACTGCCCGGCGCCGACGAGATCAGGACGTTCCTGCGCACGGTCCTGCCGCCCCACCTCGTCCCCGCTGCCGTGGTCGAGCTGGACGCGCTTCCGTTCCGGTCGAACGGCAAGCTCGACCGCGACGCCCTTCCGTCCGCCGAACCCCGGGCGGAGGCGCGGACGGCGCCGCGGACCGCGGCCGAACAGCTCCTGGCCGGAATCTGGGCCCAGGTGCTGGACGTGCCGGACGTCGGCGCCACCGACGACTTCTTCGCGCTCGGCGGGCACTCGCTGCTCGCCACCCAGGTCATCTCCCGGGTCCGCGCGGTCTTCGAGACCGAACTGCCCCTCGCCGCGCTCTTCGACCGGCCGACCGTGCGCGGCCTCGCGGAGGCGATCGGCCGGACGGGCGGCGGCGGGCTCGCGCCGCCGCTGCTCCCGGTACCGCGCGACGGCCTGGTCCCGGCCTCCTTCGCCCAGCAGCGGCTGTGGTTCCTCGACCAGCTGGACCGGGGCTCGACCGACTTCAACGTGCCCGTCGCGCTGCGGCTGCGCGGACCGCTGGACGTGGCGGCGCTCACCGCCGCCGTCGACGCGGTCATGGCGCGGCACGAGGCGCTGCGCACCCGGTTCACGGCGGTGGACGGCGTCGCCCACCAGGTCATCGACCCGCCCGGCGGACCGGCCCTGCGCCTGCAGGATGTCGGCGGCGAGGCGGATCCCCTCGCGAGCGCAACGGCGCTGGCGGCGGCCGACGCGTCCGCGCCGTTCGACCTGGCCGAGGGGCCGCTGTGCCGGTGGCGGCTGATCCGTCTCGGCGACGGCGACCACGTCTTCTCGATGGTGATGCACCACATCGTGTGCGACGAGTGGTCCGCGGGACTGCTGCGACAGGAGATCGCCACCCTGTACGGCGCATTCGCGGCGGGCGGCCGGGAAGTCCCGCTCGCGCCGCTGCCGCTGCAGTACGCCGACTTCGCGGAATGGCAGCGGGACTGGCTGCGCGGCGACGTCCTCGAAGGGCAGCTGGGGCACTGGCGGGAGCGGCTCGCCGACGCGCCCGATCTGGAACTGCCGCTCGATCGGCCGCGGCCACCCGTCCGCTCGTCGGCGGGCGCGGTCGTCGAGTTCGCCGTGCCGGAGACGACCGGGCGCGGGCTGCGGGAGCTCAGCCGCTCGTGCGGCGCGACGATGTTCATGACGCTGCTGGCGGCGTACGCGGTGACGCTGGGGCGTTTCACCGGCCAGGACGACGTGCTCGTCGGCACCCCGATCGCGAACCGCAACCGGGCCGAGACCGAGGACCTCGCCGGATTCTTCGTCAACACGCTGGTGCTGCGCACCGACCTGTCCGGCGACCCCGCGTTCGCCGAGGTCGTGGAGCGGGTGCGGCGCGACGCCCTCGCCGCCTACACCCACCAGGACGTCCCGTTCGAGCAGGTCGTCGACGCCCTCCAGCCGCGCCGCGACCGCGGCCGCACGCCGATCTTCCAGGCCCTGTTCAACTACGACCAGGACGGCGGCGAACGCCTCGACCTGCCCGGGATCGAGGCGGAGCTGCTCGCGGTCGCCGAGCCGATCGCGCTGACCGACGTGCGCCTGGCGTTCATGGACGCCGACGACGGCCTCACCGCGATGGTCGAGTACAGCACCGAGCTGTTCGACCGGCCGACCGTGGAACGGCTGGCCGAACGGATCGGCCTGCTGCTCGGCGAGATCGCCGCCGATCCGGGCCGGCGGCTGTCGGAGCTGGCGACCCTCACCGGCGACGAACGCCGGAAGGTGACCCTCGACCGGAACCGCGCCGCCGCGCCGCGACCGGGCGCCCCGTCCGTCCACGAACTGGTCGCGCGGTGGGCGCGGGCCACCCCCGACGCGACCGCCGTGATCGCCGGATCCGATGTCCTCACCTACGCCGAGCTGGAGGAACGCGCGAACCGCCTCGCCGGGCATCTGCGCGGCCTCGGCACCGGGCCGGAGACCGTGGTGGGCCTGTGCCTGCCGCGCGGCGTGGACCTGGCGGCGGCGTCGCTGGCGGTGTGGAAGGCCGGCGGCGCCTACCTGCCGCTCGACCCGGCGCTCCCCGCCGGACGCCTCGCGTACATGCTCACCGACAGCCGCGTCTCCGTGCTGGTGGGCACCACCGAGACGCTGGACGACCTGCCGGCCGGGCGCGTGCGCCGGGTCGCCCTGGACGACCCGGCCGTCGACCTGGCGATCCGGGCCTGCCCGCCGGACGCCCCCGCCACCCCGGCGCCCCATCCGGACGGCCTCGCGTACGTGATCTACACCTCCGGGTCGACCGGCAGTCCGAAGGCCGTGCAGATCCCGCACCGCGGCGTGCTCACCATGGTCGCCGCCCAGCACGACGTGCTCGGCGTGACGCCCGACGACGCGGTGCTGCAGTTCGCCTCGTCGAGCTTCGACGCGGCGGTCTCGGAGACCTTCATGGCCCTGGCCTACGGAGCGACGCTGGTCGTGGCCCTGGCCGGGGAGCGCACCGAGCCCGGCGCGCTCGCCGGGTTGATCGAGGCGCGGGACGTCACGGTGGCGACGCTTCCGCCGACGCTGCTGGACGTGATGTCCCCGTCGCGCCTGCCCGGCCTGCGGACGCTCCTGTCGGCCGGTGAACGCCTGGACCCCGGCACGGCGGCCGTGTGGGCGCGGGACCGGCGTATGTTCAACGCCTACGGCCCCACCGAGATCACCGTCTGCGCGTCGATGGCGCCGTGCGGGACCGGCCCGGACCGCGAGGCGCCCATCGGCGCCCCCATCGGCGGCACCCGGCTGTACGTGCTCGACCGGCACCTCGCCCCGGTGCCGGTCGGCGTGACCGGCGAGCTGTACGTCGGCGGCGCGGGCGTCGCGCGCGGCTACGGCGGCCGTCCGGACCGCACGGCCGAACGGTTCGTGGCCGACCCGTTCGCCGCCGACGGGTCACGGCTCTACCGGACCGGCGACCGGGTCCGCTGGCGCGCCGACGGGCAGCTGGTCTACCTCGGCCGCATCGACGACCAGGTGAAGGTGCGCGGCTTCCGGGTGGAGCCCGGCGAGATCGAGGCCGCGCTGACCGCGCTTCCCGGCGTGGGCACCGCCGTCGTCGTCGCGGCCGGCGAAGGTGCGGCGCGGCGGCTGGTCGCGTACGTGGTGGCCGCCGACGCCGCGGCGGGCGCGCCCGCGGCGGACGACCTCCGATCGGCGTTGTCGGCGTCGCTGCCGCACCATCTGGTGCCCTCGGTCTTCGTCGAGCTGGCGTCGATGCCGCTGACGGCCAACGGCAAGGTGGACCGCGCGGCGCTGCCCGACCCCGGGACGGCGACCGCGGAACGGCCGGGCGGCCTCGCGCCGCGCACCCCCACCGAGGAGATCCTGACCGGGATCTGGGCCGAGCTGCTGGGCCGCGACCGCGTCGCCGCCGACGACGACTTCTTCGCGCTCGGCGGGCACTCGCTGCTGGCGACCCAGGTGATGTCGCGCGTCCGTCTCGTGCTGGGCGTCGACGTGCCGGTGGCCGGGCTCTTCGACAACCCGACGCCAGCCGCGCTCGCCGCGCTGATCGACGCGGCCGCGCCGGGCGAGCGGTCGCCGGCGGTCGTCCCCGTCCCGCGCGACCGGCCGCTGCCGCTGTCGTTCGCGCAACAGCGGGTGTGGTTCCTCGACCAGCTCGACCCCGGCTCCGCCGAGCACAACGTGCCGACGACCCTGCGCCTCGCGGGCCCCGTCGACCCGGCCGACGTGCGGGCCGCGCTGGAGGCGGTCGTCGTGCGGCACGAGGTGCTGCGGACCCGGTTCGTACCGGACGAGGACGGCGTCGTCCACCAGGTGATCGGCTCCGGCCGCGCCGTCGAACTGGAGCTGACCGACCTCGCCGCCCGGCCCCCGGCGGAGGCGACCGCCGAGGCGGAGCGGCTGGTCGCCGCGGACGCCGCGGTGCCGTTCGACCTGGCCGCCGGATCGCTCATGAGGGCGCGGCTGCTGCGCTTCGGCCCCGAGGAGCACGTGCTGTGCGTCGTGTTGCACCACGCCGTCTCCGACGAGTGGTCCGCCGGAATCCTCGTCCGCGAGGTGACGGCCCTGCACGACGCGATCAGACGCGGGGAGGACGCCGGCCTGCCCGCGCTGCCGGTCCAGTACGCCGACTTCACGGTGTGGCAGCGGGAGTGGCTGCGCGGTGAGGTGCTGGCGGCCGAGCTGGATCACTGGCGTTCCCGTCTCGCGGGCGCCACCGCCCTGGAGCTGCCCACCGACCGGCCCCGGACGGCGGTGCGGACGGCCGCGGGCGCCGCGGTCGGCATCGAGGTCCCGGCGGACGTCGCCGCGCGGTTGCGCGCCCTCGGCCGAGGTTCGGGCGCGACGATGTTCATGACCCTGCTCTCGGCCTACGCCGTCGTCCTCGGCGGGCTCGCGGGCCAGGACGACGTGCTCGTCGGGACGCCGATCGCGGGCCGCAACCGGGCCGAGACCGAGGGCCTGATCGGATGCTTCGTCAACACGCTCGTCCTGCGCGCCGACCTGTCGGGCGACCCGGCGGTCACCGAGCTGCTCGAACGCGTGCGGGCAGGCGCGCTCGACGCCTACGCCCACCAGGACCTGCCGTTCGAGCAGCTCGTCGACGCGCTGGTGGTGGAGCGCGACCGCTCCCGGCACCCCCTCGTCCAGGTGCTCTTCAACTACGACGGAGAGCCGGCCGACCTCGACGCGATCGCGCCGCCCGGCATCCAGAGCACGCGCTTCGACCTGCGGCTGGTGCTGTCCGACACCGAGGAGGGCGGGCTCGCGGGCTCGGTCGAGTACAGCACGGAGCTCTTCGACCGGTCTTCGGCCGAACGGATCGCGGCATGCCTGACGACGGTCCTCGATGCGATGGCGGCCGGCGCCGACCGGCGGTTGTCGGCGCTGCCGCTGATCGACGCGGGCGAGCGGACCCGCCTGCTGGAGACCTGGGCCGGGACCGGCGGGCGGCGGCCCGAGCGGCCGGGCGTGCACCTGTCGGTGGCGGGGGAACCGGACGCCGTCGCGGTCACGGCGGACGGCGGACCGTCGCTCACCTACGGTGAACTGACCGAACGTGTCGCACTGCGCGCCGGATACCTGCGCGGCCTGGGCGTCGGTCCCGAAACCGTCGTGGGCGTGTGCCTGCCCCGGGGTGTGGACGTTGTGGTGACGCTGCTGGCGGTCTGGCAGGCCGGCGGCGCCTACCTGCCGTTGGATCCCGGGCTTCCGGTGGATCGGCTGGCGTTCATGCTGGCCGACAGCGGGGCGTCGGTGGTGGTCGGCACGGTCGACTCGGTCGGCGACCTGCCGGTGGGCCGGGTGCGGCTGGTGACGCTGGACGATCCGGTCACGGCCGCGTCCCTCGGCCTGGCCGAGCCCCTCCCTGCGGAGCCCGTGCATGCGGACCAGCTCGCGTACGTCATCTACACCTCCGGTTCGACGGGACGGCCCAAGGGAGTGCAGGTCACCCACGGCGGTCTCACCGCCTACGTGCGCGGTGCGATGGACAGGATCGGGTTCGGTCCCGGTTCGTATGCGATGGTCCAGTCGGCGGTGACGGATTTCGGCAACACGGTGCTGTTCGGTGCGCTGCTGTCCGGTGGATCGCTGCACCTCATCGATGAGCTGACCGCCGCCGATCCGGCCGCGCTGCGCGCCTATCTGCGGGCGCATCCGATCGACTTCCTGAAGATCGTGCCGTCGCATCTGGCTGCGTTGGCGGGCGGCGGCGATTTGTCTGGGCTGTTGCCGGCGCGGGCGCTGGTCCTGGGTGGGGAGGCGGCGTCGGCGGCCTTGGTGGACGCGCTGGTCGGGGCCGCTGAGTGTGCGGTGGTCAATCACTATGGGCCAACGGAGACGACGGTGGGGGTGGCCACCGCTCGGTTGACGCCGGACGGTGGCGTGCCGATCGGTCGTCCCTTGCCGCATGCGCGTCTGTACGTGCTGGATCGGTTCCTGAATCCGGTGCCGGTCGGGGTGGTGGGTGAGCTTTACATCGCCGGTGTGGGGGTGGCGCGTGGTTATCGCGGGCGTCCGGACCTGACAGCGGATCGGTTCGTGCCTGATCGTTTCGTTGGTGACGGGTCGCGGATGTATCGCAGTGGGGATCGGGTGCGGTGGCGCGCGGACGGGCAGTTGGAGTTCTTGGGCCGCGTCGATGACCAGGTGAAGGTGCGCGGCTTCCGGGTCGAGCCCGGCGAGGTCGAGGCGGCACTGACCGCCCTTCCGGGAGTCGCGGCCGCGGTCGTGGTCGCCGATGGCGAGGGCGCGGAGCGTCGCCTGGTCGCCTACCTCGTTCCCGCCGATGAGGGCGAAGGCGTCCCCGGGGCGGGTGAGCTGCGCGCGCGGTTGGCGCGGACCTTGCCCGATCACCTGATTCCGGCGGTGTTCGTGGAGCTGGCGTCGCTGCCGCGCACGGCCAACGGGAAGGTCGACAAGAAGGCGCTGCCCGGCCCGGATTCGGCGCGGCAGGTGGCGGCGGATTCGGGGGGGCCGCGCACGCCCGTCGAGGAGGTCGTGGTGGGGGTGTGGGCTCACGTTCTGGGCCTGGAGCGTGTCGGGATCGATGACGACTTCTTCGAGCTGGGTGGGCATTCGCTGCTGGCCACACGGGTGGTGTCCCGGATCCGCAGTGTGCTGGGCGTCGAGGTGCCGTTGTCGGAGTTGTTCGATCATCCGACGGTGGCGGGGCTCGCGGCCGTGGTGGCGGGGGCGTGGCCGAGCGGGTCCGCTCCCCCGATCGTTGCGGTCCCGCGTGATCGTCCGTTGCCGTTGTCGTTCGCGCAGCAGCGCCTGTGGTTCCTCGACCAATTCGAACCCGGCTCGGTGGACTACAACGCCCTCGTCGCCGTGCGGATGGCGGGCGCGGTCGACGCGGCCGCGCTCCGGGCCGCGCTCACCGCGCTGGTCGAACGCCACGAGGTGCTGCGGACGCGCCTGGTCGCCGACGAGGAAGGCGTGCCCTTCCAGGTCATCGATCCTCTGGCGGAGGTGGACCTGCCGATCCTTGACGTGAGCGGGGCGGCCGACCCGCTGAGCGAGGCCCGGGACAAGGTGGCCGAGGACCTGTCCGAACCGTTCGATCTGGCGGTGGGGCCGTTGCTGCGGGCTCGGCTGTTCGTGCTGGCTCCCGATGATCATGTGTTGGGTCTGTGCGTGCATCACGTGGTGTCGGATGAGTGGTCGGCGGGTGTGCTGCGGGATGAGCTCTCGGCGCTCTACGAGGCGTTTTCCCGTGGCGAGCCGTCTCCGTTGGCTCCGCTTCCTGTGCAGTACGCCGACTTTGCGGTGTGGCAGCGCGAGTGGCTGCGCGGCGAGGTGCTGGAAGGCCAGCTCGGGTACTGGCGCGATCGGCTCGCCGGGCTCCCTGTGCTGGAGCTGCCCACCGACCGGCCCCGTCCCGCGGCACAGTCCTCGGCGGGATCGGCGGTCGGCTTCGAGGTGCCCGCCGACGTCACCGCACGGCTGCGCGCGCTGAGCGGGGAGTCCGGCGCGACGATGTTCATGACGCTCCTCGCCGCGTTCACGGTGCTTCTCGGCCGGTACGCCGATCAGGACGACGTCGTGGTCGGTACGCCGATCGCGGGCCGCAACCGGGCCGAGACCGAGGGCCTGATCGGGTTCTTCGTCAACACGCTGGTGATGCGGACCGACCTGTCGGGCGACCCCACGTTCGGTGAACTCCTGGACCGGGTGCGCCGAGGCGCACTGGAGGCCTACGCCCACCAGGACCTCCCGTTCGAGCAACTCGTCGACGTCCTCCAACCCGACCGCGACCGGTCCCGCCACCCGCTGTTCCAGATCATGTTCGACTACGGTCAGGGCGTCCGGCCCGCCGATCCCGGCATCGACGTGCCCCGGCGGACCACGCTCTTCGACCTGACCCTGGTGCTGGAGGACCACGCCGGGGGCGGCCTGGCCGGAGCGATCGAGTTCGCCCAGGACCTCTACGACGAACGCACCGCCGCGCGGCTGGCGGGCCATCTCGTCACGTTGCTGACCGCGATCGCCGCCGAGCCCGGCCGTCCGGTGTCCGAACTGGATCTCCTGGACGCTGCGGAGACCCGCCAGGTGGTGGCCGACTTCAACGCCACCGGCGCCCCGGCGCCCGCCGCCCGGACCGTGCACGAGCTCATCGCCCGCCGTGCCGCCGCGCACGGCTCGCAGCCGGCCGTCGTCTTCGGCGGCGACGCGCTGACCTACGAGGAGCTCGAACGGCGCGCGGACGGCCTCGCGAGCCGCCTGCGCGGACTCGGCGTCGGCCCCGAGACGGTCGTCGGGCTGCACCTGTCACGCGGCCTGGACCTGGTCTCCGCGGTCCTGGCGGTCTGGAAGGCGGGCGGCGCGTACCTGCCGCTCGACCCCGAGTACCCGGCGGAACGGCTCACGTTCATGCTCGCCGACGGCGGCGTCCACCTGCTGATCACCGACTCGGCGGCACCGGACGGCTGGGACGGGCCGACGATCACCCCGGAGGGCGCGCGCCCCGCTGCGGGCGGCCCCGCCGCGGACGGCCCCGCCGCGCGCGGCCC